>NZ_VMMI01000070.1:0-1760 GCF_013277125.1 Streptococcus sp. 4094
GTTGATTGGCATTGATGCTAGCATAAGCGTATTGGCTATCATTGATCCACTTATCTTCTTTAAGATTAGCAATGGCTTGAGAAACTATGTTTTCATCAATATCGTATTTTTTTAGATATTCTCTGACCTCTTTTTCAGTGCGTGCTTTAAAGGATAGGTGGTAGAGGGCTAGATTTTTACCGTAAGAAAATTTGGCAAAGTCTTGAATCTCTTTCAATTCTTCTTCGCTTACCACCTTATCTCTTGATAACATAAAACGAACAATAGTATCTTCAGTAATGTAGCATTTGTCTCCATTATCAAGCTCCATCAGATAGAGTCTTTTTTTCTTTTCAAGTTTTGTGATTTTCATAGTTCTATTATAACTCAAAATGTGATAAGATAGGGGTATGAATCTGAAAGTGAAACAAAAAATACCATTAAAAATCAAGCGCATGGGAATTAATGGTGAGGGAATTGGCTTTTATCAAAAAACTTTAGTCTTTGTACCCGGTGCTCTCAAAGGAGAAGATATCTATTGTCAGATTACTTCTATTAAACGCAACTTTGTTGAAGCAAAATTACTAAAGGTTAACAAGAAGTCTAAATTTCGAGTTGTGCCAGCTTGTACTATTTATAATGAATGCGGAGGCTGCCAGATCATGCACCTGCATTATGATAAGCAGCTGGAGTTCAAGACGGACTTGCTTCATCAAGCGCTGAAAAAATTTGCCCCTGCAGGATATGAAAATTATGAAATCCGCCCGACGATTGGTATGCAGGAACCAAAGTACTACCGTGCTAAGTTACAATTTCAGACTCGAAAATTTAAGAATCAGGTCAAGGCAGGTCTGTATGCACAAAACTCTCATTATTTGGTAGAGTTGAAAGAGTGCCTAGTACAAGATAAGGAAACTCAAGTGATTGCTAATCGTCTAGCAGAATTACTTACTTTTCACCAGATTCCAATCACGGATGAGAGAAAAGTTCTAGGTGTTAGAACTATAATGGTCCGACGAGCAAGAAAGACTGGACAGGTTCAGATTATTATTGTTACAAATCGTCAGCTTAATTTAACCCAACTGGTAAAAGAGTTGGTTAAAGATTTTCCAGAAGTTGTGACAGTAGCTGTGAATACAAATACAGCTAAAACCAGTGAGATTTATGGTGAAAAGACAGAGATTATCTGGGGACAAGAGAGTATTCAAGAAGGTGTACTCGATTATGAATTTTCACTATCCCCTCGAGCTTTCTATCAACTAAATCCTGAGCAAACAGAAGTCCTCTATAGCGAAGCAGTAAAAGCGCTGGATGTTGATAAAGAAGACCATTTGATTGACGCTTATTGTGGAGTTGGAACGATTGGGTTTGCCTTTGCAAAGAAAGTTAAAACACTCAGAGGTATGGATATTATTCCAGAAGCTATTGAAGATGCTAAGCGAAATGCTAAAAGAATGGGGTTCGACAATACTCATTATGAAGCTGGAACAGCAGAAGAGATTATTCCTCGCTGGTACAAGGAAGGATACCGGGCAGATGCACTGATTGTGGATCCACCACGTACAGGTCTGGACGATAAGTTATTAGATACTATTCTTACTTATGTACCAGAAAAAATGGTCTATATTTCTTGTAATGTTTCGACTTTGGCTCGTGATTTGGTACGCTTAGTAGAAGTCTACAATGTCCATTATATCCAGTCAGTTGATATGTTCCCACATACAGCTCGAACTGAAGCTGTTGTAAAATTAATAAAAAAAGTTTAAAAAAGGTGTTGACAA
>NZ_VMMI01000071.1:0-3818 GCF_013277125.1 Streptococcus sp. 4094
CTAGTTTGCTCTTTAATTTTCATTGAGTATTAAACTTTGATAGTTGAGATAATCAACAGCCCACCTATAAAAAGAGTTATAGTAAAATTCCTTATTTATTGATTTCAAGCTCCGACAACTGTGTTTGAATAACTGACAGTTCTGCACCAGCCTGAAGAAGAGCAGCTGCAGTATAGGCACCTTCTACAATCGGAACCCTATTGATGACGATACTTTTATCACTGAAATCAGCCACCATTTCTAAGTTCATTTTAGCAGAACCTAGGTCAAAAAAGGCTAATAAAGTATCTGCTGGATTTTCGGAAACAACCCTATCTACTTGATCAAAACTTGTTCCAATTCCTCCATCTTCGGTTCCTCCTACATAAGTAATCGGAACATCTTTAGCTACTTCACTAATCAGTTCAACGACACCTTGTGCAATGTGTTTGGAATGTGAAATGATAACAAGACCAATACTTCCCATTAAACCACCCCAGTTTCTAAAAGAGCAGTAAAGAGTAATCCTGATGAGAATGATCCAGGATCAATATGTCCAAGAGAACGTTCTCCTACATAAGATGCCCTTCCTTTAGTTGCAAGTAAATCTTTGGTAGCATTCACTACCTGATCAATAACCTCTTGAGTCAATTGGCCAGCAGACAAGGCAGCAATAACAGGAGTCCAAACATCAACCATTGTCTTTTCTCCAACTTCTGCTTTCCCACGTTTGACAATCATATCCAAACCGCTTTGTAAGATTTCCTCTATTTTCGAATTAGAATCAGCCTTGGCCATGCCCATAAAAGCAGATCCATACAAGGGACCAGAAGCACCGCCTACCTTACTCAGTAGTTGCATTGAGACAAGTTTAAACACATCACTGCTGGTCTCAAATTGCTTTCCTTCTAAGTTTTCCATAACCGCAGCCATGCCACGCGCCATATTTCCACCGTGGTCTCCATCTCCTATAGGAGTGTCTAACTCACTAAGGTAATCTTTCTGTTCTTGAATCTTTTCATTAAAAAGCTTCATCCATTCAAGAGCTTGTTCAGCATTCATTTGACATTTCCTCCTTGAGTTTTACCAAGCTGGTGTAGTAACAGGTGCATTTAGAGCATCCAACCACTCATCATCTGCCAATCGAATCAATGTTAATGATAATCCAGCCATATCGATTGATGTCATATAGTTTCCAATTTTCTTAAATACCAACTCAACACCTTTTTCATGGAGTAATTTAGCCACATCATTTGCAAATACGTATTGTTCCATAAGAGGAGTGCTTCCTAAACCATTGATGAGAAGTCCATAGCGTTCACCAGATTTAAGTTGGAAACCTTCAGATAGTTTTTCAACCAATTCTGAGGCCAATTGTGCTGAAGGTTGCATTTTCTCTTTTTTATATCCTGGCTCACCATGAATACCAACTCCATATTCAAATTCATCATCTTCTAGAACAAAACCTGGTTTCCCAACTTCAGGAACGGTTGCTCCAGACAAGGCCAGCCCAATTGTTTTAATTTCTAACACAAGTTTATCGGCCAAGTCCTTCATTTCAGATAATGTTTTACCAGAACGAGCCGCATCACCCAAAATTTTATGGACTAATATAGTACCTGCAACACCTCGACGCCCTTGGGTATAGAGACTATTTTCAACAGCAATATCATCATCGACTACAACGCTTGCTACATCAATACCTTCCATTTCAGCAAGTTCTTGTGCAATTTCAAAGTTCATAATGTCCCCAGAATAGTTCTTGATGACCATGAAAACTCCAGCACCTTCATCAGCCGCCTTAATGGCTTCTAAAATTTGGTTCGGAGTAGGTGAAGTGAAGACTGCTCCACAAATGGCAGCAGACAACATTCCATCTCCTACAAATCCAGCATGACTTGGTTCATGTCCTGAACCTCCACCTGAAATGAGTCCAACTTTTCCTGTCTTTTCTGCCTTTCTAACGATAACATCAAAACCATCTAAACGTTCTACCAAGTCATCATGCATGAATGATAACCCCTGCAACATTTCATCAACAACTTGTGTCGGTTCATTTATAATTTTTTTCATGAGAAACTCCTTTCGGCATCTACCTTTGTTTTCGCTTTCATTATATATTTTTTATCGCTGGCTGATAAGGGACAGATTCTATTATTTGTCCCCTTTTAAACCCGTTTCAAACATTTTTTTGGTAAAATGAAGTAAGTAAAAGAAAGGTTTCCTATGGCATCATCATTTATTACAAAAAAACGGATTGCCAAGGCATTTAGAGACCTATTAGCTACTAGAGAATTTGACAAAATCTCTATTGTAGATATCATGGAATCAGCTGGCATTCGTAGACAGACCTTTTATAATCACTTTCTTGACAAATATGAACTGCTAGACTGGATATTTGAAAATGACTTAACCGAGTATATCACCAATAACTTGGACTTCATTTCAGGCCAAAAACTATTACAAGAACTATTTCTTTATTTCGAACAAGAGCGTGACTTTTATATTCAACTTTTTGATATTCAAGGGCAAAATAGCTTCTATGACCACTTTATCAGCTACTGTCGCTTGCTTGTATCAAAAATTTTAAGAGAATATGGTCAGATTGATATCGATTCATCTGCTTATACTTGTTTTTTGTTAGACTATCATTCACATGCTCTAGCAGAAATCGTGAAGGCTTACGTCAATAAAAAAAGTCCAGTTCCACAACCAGACTTTCTAATCATGACAATTATTGGAAAGAGACCACAATGACATTTATTTCAAATCATAAACAGAAAATTATTTCAAGTTATATTTCAGCAACTGTCAGCAGTCACCCTGAATTAGAAAAATACCCTACCTTACCATTAGTCTATCAAAAAAATCGCAATCCTCATCAGGTTCCAATATTGTCGGGTGGAGGTTCAGGTCATGAACCTGCTCATATTGGATATGTGGGAGAAGGAATGCTTACCGCTGCTATCTACGGCCAATTATTTACTCCACCTACAAGAACTGAAATCTTAGAGTCTATTCGTTTTTTAAATAATGGACAAGGTGTCTTCATCATTGTAAAAAATTTCGAAGCAGACATCAAAGAATTTAGCTGGGCCATTAACACCGCTAGAAAAGAAGGAATTAAGGTCGGCTATAGTCTAGCACACGACGATATTTCAATTGAACCTCACAATAGATTTCAAATTAGAGGAAGGGGGCTTGCAGGGACAATCTTACTTCATAAAATCCTAGGATTTGCAGCTCAAAATGGTGCCAACATCGAGCAACTAACTGATTTAGGTCATGAGCTTGCTCCCGAAATCGCAACAATTGGCTTTGCAAGGAAATCGGCTAGTCTCCCCCAAGCCACCCTTCCACTATTTAACTTGGAAGAAGGAAATATTTCTTATGGTATTGGGATACATGGCGAAGAAGGCTATCGTATCGTCCCATTCCAATCATCGGAAATCCTTGCAAATGAAATTATAAGTAAATTAAGATTGCACTATCATTGGAAAAAGGGTGATCATTTTATATTGCTTGTAAATAATCTAGGCACTACCAGCAACTTAGAAATGGGCATATTTATCAATGATCTCCTTCAACTCTTAGAAATTGAAGGAGTCACTATTACCTTTATAAAATCAGGAACATTTATGACCAGTCTGGATATGGCAGGTATATCCGTAACTCTTTGCCCCGTGAAGAATAAACAGTGGTTAGAAGCTCTCAATGCTCCAACGACAGCTTTTGCATGGTAATTTGCTTGTATTACTCAAAAGGGCTACATCACTTGATGGCCCTTTGTTTTTATCTTATACTCAATGAAAATCAAAAAGCAAACTAGGAAACTAGCC
>NZ_VMMI01000072.1:0-2152 GCF_013277125.1 Streptococcus sp. 4094
TGTAACTGTCGGAGCATTCGGCTTTTCTTGTAAACCTCTCGCCATGAAGTACATCTTAGCTTCATTATACTCAAGCGTTCTCATACCCGTTCCATAATAGATTGGGGCATACGGTGTGTCTGTATGGGTTATATAAGAAATTCGTACTTCCCCTGTGTTTAAAGTGAAATGGTATAATAAATTTGTATGCTGTTTTAATCCATCTATAATTCTCTCTGATTTGTTGTAAAAATCATTGGAAACTTCTGTTCCGCTCTGCCATTTATAGAATCTACCCATAGTAGGTCCTAAGTAATAATACCCCTCAGAACCCCTAGTATCTGTAGGACTAGCACCTGTCCTCTGATTCGAAGCACCTTTTGCAATAAAATCAGTATTTGTCACATCCTTAATACTACCAAAGTTACGATTAAAATCCCCGTTTCGCCCACTAGCAGGACCATAAGTTGCAAAGTCTCCTCCCAGAGTATTTTTTATACTTTTACCCCATTCTGCATTAAAAGAATCTCTTCCGACAACGGATGACTTAGTATGTGTCCCATCTTTTCTAGTAACTGCCAGAGTCTCTGTAATAGTATGTCCTGTCGGTAAAGTAAACCAATAAAAAGCATTTTGGTGTTTGTTTTGTTTACTATTAAAAATCAAATCCCATTGAAAACGACCACTACCTAAGTTTCTAACAGTAACTTTAGCTTCCTCCAAAGCCTCTCTCACTTCTCGTAAATTTTCTTCCCGAGGTCTGTCGTTCGCTCCCCGTCTCAATGCATACAAATAAGTTTCAGCAGGCAACTCTGAGCCATCACCTTTTCGAACAATATACGCCCTTTTTGTAGTTAGCACCGTTGGTGTAGCTCTCAGGTAGGATCCTTGTTTCATTGCTTTGCCATTTAACAGGTCACGCTTTCCTGATTTTTCACGAGTAAGTGCTAAGGCAAGTTTTCTCTCCGCTTGTTTTCCTTTTTTGAGTAGTTCTTCAATTTCAGCTGGTGTTAGCTGAGGTTGCAATACACTAGCTTCAATTGATTTAACAACTTCTTCTACTCCTTCTAAAAGTTTCTTGGTCTCAGGACGTGTGATTTCATTTGCCTGTATCAGATAGGCAGACAAATCTTTTGAAAGCGTTTCTAATTTATCTTTATTCTGATTATCACTAACTTCTGGCTTTGAAAGTTCAGTTGATGGAGTGCTGACTTCTCCATTAGTTGATGATACATGATTCTCCTTTAGGACTTTTGTAACAGCTGTCTTTGGAGTTAAAACAGCCCCCTCTGGAGCAGCAAGTCCATGATTTGTCAGACCTGCTTTTTCTAAGACTGGAGGAGTTGAAACTTGAGGCGACAAAGCTTCCTTGACCCGACGAGTCAGGTCTTCCATGAGTTTGACTTGCTCATCAACCTGCGCTTGCGTCGCATTTGGGTCGTCCAAAACTGCCTTAGCTGCTGCTAGACGCGATTCCACTTCATCGTGGAGCGCTTTCATGGAGTCTAGCGTTAGATTTGCCAACAAAGTTTGCAGGGTGCTTTGGAGTGATTTAGCTTCTGTCGTTTTAGTGGCAGATGTGGGCTGGTCTTGCTCTTTTACTGCTCCTCCTTGAGAAGTTTCTTGAGCAGCTGGCTTCGTCTCTGGTTTGGTCGGAGCAAGGTCAGCTGTTTCCTGCCCCTTACTAGCGTCCTCGGTTTTAGTCTCTGGAGAGTTTGACTCCCCTGTAGACTTGTGCTCAGCCGACGATTCAGTCTGAGAGACCTTCTCTGGCTCTCCCCCATCTGAGTACTGCTTATCCTCATCTGGTGTTCCAGCAGATCCAGCAACTACATCACTGGCTGTTGCCGAAGATACCGCAGGTGCCTGCGCTTGCACCCCATTTGCAAAGAACATCAGAGCCGCAACCGCAACACTAGCAGCACCAAAATGGTATTTACGAATAGAATAACGGAAAATTTTCTCTCCATTACCATCATTCTTTTTCTTGAACATAAGTGAATCCTTTCCTCGCCTGAGAGCTTCCCCGAGCTTAGAAAGCGCGCAAAAAGCTGACAGACGATAATATATCAACTCTATACTAACACTTCTGACATACAAATCAACCCCCTCGCTGATAGTATAGAGTCAGAAAATGCAAGAAAAAAGCGACATTATATATATATATATATAT
>NZ_VMMI01000073.1:0-368 GCF_013277125.1 Streptococcus sp. 4094
GTTAATGTCCCAGTAGAAGGCAATACAGCAGCGACAACAACACCAACAGCAGACACAGCGAAACTAAGTGAAACACCTGTCAAAGATTCGCAAGTAACAAAAGACGAAGATGTACAAAAAGTTAAAGATGCTGTAAAAGTACCAGAAGGAACTAAAGTAACAGAAAAAACATTACTTGACGGTGGAAAAGTAGTAGCAGATGAAACTGGCAAATTAGTAGTCAAAGTAGAAGTAAAATATGAAGACGGAAGCAAAGACGTAGTTAATGTCCCAGTAGAAGGCAATACAGCAGCGACAACAACACCAACAGCAGACACAGCGAAACTAAGTGAAACACCTGTCAAAGATTCGCAAGTAACAAAAGACGA
>NZ_VMMI01000074.1:0-312 GCF_013277125.1 Streptococcus sp. 4094
AATTGTAAAGCGAAAGGAGAAAAATATGGCACAAAAGGCTCATAGTTTATCGCACACAAAGTGGCATTGTAAGTATCACATTGTGTTCACCCCTAAGTATAGACGAAAAGTTATCTATAATCAATATCGAAGTAGTTTAGGCGAAATATTTCATCGCTTGTGTAGTTATAAAGGAGTTGAAATTATCGAGGGTCACTTAATGCCAGACCATGTACACATGTTAGTAAGTATTCCACCAAGGATAAGTGTTTCGAGTTTCATGGGTTATTTAAAAGGAAAAAGTGCACTCATGATGTTTGACAAACACGCCAA
>NZ_VMMI01000075.1:0-1940 GCF_013277125.1 Streptococcus sp. 4094
TATTTATTCGGAAAAGAAATTAAAAGTCTCCTAATTTTTAATCAATTCTTTCTAATGGATATAGAGAATAAAGGAAGCTTTCCAATTTCTAGTACCATTTTAGAAGTTGTAATGTACTATTCCAATCTCAAATTACTATAAAGTTGATTGAAACAAGAACAAGACAAACAATCCTCGTAAACGAATTGCAACCACAAAAAAAGCAAGCATTCACAAGAATACTTACCTATCATGGGAGGAACAACCGTTCCTCTTTTTTTTTACTACTAAAATTCAAAGAATTCCAATGCTTTTTTCAAAAGCAAATCCGTATATTCTGGATCTTCTTGGGCTACTTCTATTTCCCACTGAACTTTTTCCAAATCATCTGTAATCACTCNNGATTTGTTGATAGCTTCTGAATCATTGACAGTCCATACATAAAGTTTCTGATCTGTTGTCCATAGTTTGCTTACAAAATATTCATCCAAGGTCGAGTACTCCATAGTATATCCTGTCGCCCTTGTTTTAGGAAAGACAGAATTGTAGGGCATGATGAAATAAACTGGCAGTTCGGCATCATACTGTCTTACTTTTTCGACAACATGGTAGTCTAAAGATTGGATTTGATGTCCATAAATCTTGAGCTTTGCAGCATAACGAGCTAAAAAGCGGTCCATCATGTCTGGACTATCTTTTTTACTGGTTTTGATTTCAATTAGTAATTTTTGACCAAGTTCGTTGGCTCGACTGAGATAATCTTCAAAGCTTGAAATTTTAGTCTGGTAGCCATTTTCAAAAATATCAATCCCTTTAAGCTCCTCCAAGTTTAAGTCTTGAGGACTTTTATTGATACCTGCTAGATTTTTCAAGTTAGCATCATGCATCATGACAAACTGCCCATCTTTTGTTTCCTGCACGTCCGTCTCTACCAAGTCTGGTTTGAGTTGTGCTGTAGTTTCCAAGGACTCTACTGTATTTTGAATCCCATTTGCATTGGAAACCCCTCGGTGAGAAATAAGCTGAGGTAGATGAACCATGGGAGCCTCCAGATAAATATAACCTTCTAAGGCAAAGAAAAGACTAGCACAAGTCATGACTCCCCATCGCATGATGTGATCTTTTTCTCTCCTAGGAAGCATATCCAGCTCCTTTCCTGTCAAAAATGAAACAAATTTAACCAAAAAGTAAGTCAGAGCCATATAATAAAGATTTTTAATCACAACAAAATTCAAAATACCAAGAATCAGAGACTCTCTCTGAGTGATGTCATCTACCAAAGTTTGAGCCAATAACAAAGGAATCAAAGGAAGATAAAATAATAAATTTGCCTTGAGCAAGATATAAAATAAATTCCAAGCATAAAAAACAACTCTTTTCTTGGTTTTCTCCAAGCTAAACATCACTGCTTCTCGAACAGTCAGCTGATCATATACAATCTTCGGAAGGGCAAACATCAATCTGACAGAGACATAGAGAAAGATAAGAGATAGAAGTAGGATGCTCAGCCACCACATCCAATATTTATCTTCTAAATAATCTTGGATAAACTCTGGAATAACGATTTTATTGAGATAATAAATCTTCAGCATTTTCCGTATAAAAGGAAAAAGCATAGCTATATAGAAAAAGATAAACAAGGCTTTAGCGCAAGTTAGCTTTTTCATAAATCCAAAACTTTCATGGAAAACCTTGCGGATATACTCAATTAGCCTTCGCTTTTCATGATAGAGAAGATGACGAGCACCAATAAAGAGGAGTCCTATTTGAAAATAAGCAACCAGAAGGTTAATGATAATCAAGGCTAAAAAAGCTAGACTAATCAATGGAGAATGAGTGAGGATGGCTAAGACATTGTTATAGGAAATAAAAAGATAACCTGTCTGATCTAATAAGAAGCTAGCCAACCATGAATTGAATGGGACCCACAAATACTCCACTATCATAAAAATCAAGAAAAA
>NZ_VMMI01000076.1:0-3486 GCF_013277125.1 Streptococcus sp. 4094
ATTGTTTGGGAATTGCTTTACTTATCTAGCAGATGGTCAAGCAGGGGCTTTCTTTGAAACTCACCAAAAATATTTGGATATTCATTTAGTTTTGGAAAACGAAGAAGCCATGGCTGTTACGTCGCCGGAAAATGTAAGCGTTACCCAAGAGTATGATGAAGAGAAGGATATTGAATTATACACAGGGAAAGTGGAACAGTTGGTTCATTTGAGAGCTGGCGAATGCCTCATCACTTTTCCAGAAGATTTACATCAACCCAAGGTTCGTATAAATGATGAACCTGTGAAAAAAGTTGTCTTTAAAGTTGCGATTTCTTAATGTAGAAAGGGAAGAACGATGAAAAAAATGAGAAAGTTTTTATGTCTAGCTGGAGTTGCGCTAGCAGCCGTTGCCTTGGTAGCTTGTTCAGGAAAAAAAGAAGCTACAACTAGTACTGAACCACCGACAGAATTATCTGGTGAGATTACAATGTGGCACTCCTTTACTCAAGGACCCCGTTTAGAAAGTATTCAAAAATCAGCAGATGCTTTCATGCAAAAGCATCCAAAAACGAAAATCAAGATTGAAACATTCTCTTGGAATGACTTCTATACTAAATGGACTACAGGTTTAGCAAATGGGAATGTGCCAGATATCAGTACAGCTCTCCCTAACCAAGTAATGGAAATGGTCAACTCAGATGCTTTGGTTCCGCTAAATGATTCTATCAAGCGTATTGGACAGGATAAATTTAACGAAACTGCCTTAAATGAAGCAAAAATCGGAGATGATTACTACTCTGTTCCTCTTTATTCACATGCACAAGTTATGTGGGTTAGAACTGATTTGTTAAAAGAACATAATATTGAGGTTCCTAAAACTTGGGATCAACTCTATGAAGCTTCTAAAAAATTGAAAGAAGCTGGAGTTTATGGCTTGTCTGTTCCGTTCGGAACAAATGACTTAATGGCAACACGTTTCTTGAACTTCTACGTACGTAGTGGTGGAGGAAGCCTCTTAACAAAAGATCTTAAAGCAGATTTGACAAGCCAACTTGCTCAAGATGGTATTAAATACTGGGTTAAAATGTATAAAGAAATCTCACCTCAAGATTCTTTGAACTTTAATGTCCTTCAACAAGCTACCTTGTTCTATCAAGGAAAAACAGCATTTGACTTTAACTCTGGCTTCCATATTGGAGGAATTAATGCCAACAGTCCTCAATTGATTGATTCGATTGATGCTTATCCTATTCCAAAAATCAAAGAGTCTGATAAAGACCAAGGAATTGAAACCTCAAACATTCCAATGGTTGTTTGGAAAAATTCAAAACATCCAGAAGTTGCTAAAGCATTCTTAGAATCACTTTATAATGAAGAAGACTACGTTAAATTCCTTGATTCAACTCCAGTAGGTATGTTGCCAACTATTAAGGGGATTAGCGATTCTGCAGCCTATAAAGAAAATGAAACTCGTAAGAAATTTAAACATGCTGAAGAAGTAATTACTGAAGCTGTTAAAAAAGGTACTGCTATTGGTTATGAAAATGGACCAAGTGTACAAGCTGGTATGTTGACTAACCAACACATTATTGAACAAATGTTCCAAGATATCATTTCAAATGGAACAGATCCTATGAAAGCAGCAAAAGAAGCAGAAAAACAATTAAACGATTTATTTGAGGCTGCTCAGTAGATGTAAAAGACTAGAAAATAGGTGGGCTAGTGAGCTGAAAAGCCCTAGCCCAATCTTGTAAAAGAAGGGAGAAGGAGAATGGTTAAAGAACGTAATTTAACTCGCTGGATATTTGTTTTGCCAGCTATGATTATCGTAGGGTTACTATTTGTTTATCCGTTTTTCTCGAGTATTTTTTATAGCTTTACCAATAAGCATTTGATTATGCCTAATTATAAATTTGTTGGTTTAGCTAACTATAAAGCTGTGCTATCAGATCCCAACTTCTTTAATGCGTTCTTTAATTCAATTAAGTGGACCGTTTTCTCATTAGTTGGTCAAGTTTTAGTAGGGTTTGTATTGGCTTTAGCTCTTCACAGAGTACGCCACTTCAAGAAATTATATAGGACCTTATTGATTGTTCCTTGGGCATTTCCTACCATCGTTATTGCCTTTTCTTGGCAGTGGATTCTAAACGGGGTTTATGGCTACTTACCTAATCTAATCGTAAAATTAGGTTTAATGGAACATACACCTGCATTTTTGACAGATAGTACATGGGCATTTCTATGTTTGGTGTTTATCAACATTTGGTTTGGAGCGCCGATGATTATGGTCAATGTGCTTTCGGCATTGCAGACAGTACCAGAAGAACAATTTGAGGCTGCTAAGATAGATGGTGCTTCAAGTTGGCAGGTGTTCAAGTTTATCGTCTTTCCACATATTAAAGTGGTTGTAGGACTTCTAGTTGTTTTGAGAACTGTATGGATCTTTAATAACTTTGACATTATCTACCTCATTACTGGTGGTGGACCAGCCAATGCTACAACGACGCTCCCAATTTTTGCTTACAACCTAGGTTGGGGAACTAAATTATTGGGTCGTGCCTCAGCAGTTACAGTATTGCTCTTTATCTTCTTGGTGGCGATTTGCTTTATCTACTTTGCTATCATCAGTAAGTGGGAAAAGGAGGGTAGAAAATAATGAAGAAGAAATCCGGTATTTATTTAGATGTTCTCTCACATGTACTCTTGATTGGTGCGACTATTGTTGCAATTTTCCCATTGGTATGGATTATCATATCTTCTGTCAAGGGTAAAGGGGAATTAACTCAGTATCCAACACGATTTTGGCCTGAACAATTTACATTAGATTATTTCACTCATGTTATCAACGATTTGCACTTTATTGATAACATTCGAAACAGTTTAATCATTGCCTTAGCTACAACCGTTATTGCGATTATTATTTCTGCTATGGCAGCCTATGGTATTGTTCGATTCTTCCCTAAATTGGGAGCAATCATGTCAAGATTACTCGTCATTACCTACATTTTCCCACCAATTCTGTTAGCAATTCCCTATTCAATTGCCATTGCTAAAGTTGGGTTAACAAATAGTTTATTTGGCTTGATGATGGTTTATCTATCTTTTAGTGTTCCATATGCAGTTTGGCTCTTAGTTGGATTTTTCCAAACAGTTCCAATTGGAATTGAAGAAGCAGCTCGAATTGATGGTGCAAATAAATTTGTTACTTTTTATAAAGTTGTGCTACCGATTGTAGCACCAGGTATTGTAGCAACAGCTATTTATACATTTATCAATGCTTGGAATGAATTCCTGTATGCTTTGATTTTGATTAACAATACAGGAAAGATGACAGTAGCAGTAGCCCTTCGATCACTTAACGGTTCAGAAATTTTAGACTGGGGAGATATGATGGCTGCATCTGTTATTGTAGTTCTTCCATCAATCATTTTCTTCTCAATTATCCAAAATAAGATTGCAAGTGGATTGTCAGAAGGATCTGTGAAGTAATACTCAATGAAAATC
>NZ_VMMI01000077.1:0-3289 GCF_013277125.1 Streptococcus sp. 4094
CTTCTACTGGGACATTAACTGTTCTTGTAATACCATCATGAATTACTGTTACTGGTACTACTTTCTTACCGTTCTCATCCGCAATAGTTCCATATTTTACAGTGTAATTATCATCTAATGATTTATCATTTGCTGTTACTTTAGCTTTTACAGTTCCTTTATCAACTTCAGATAATTCTGCTCCTACTTTAGGTTCTACAGAGATTTTTGCTGCTCCATTTTTCACCCCTAATGTGAAATCTTCTGCTTTACCTGATAAAGCTAACCGTGCTTGTTGTAATTTATCAAGAGCATCATCCACTTCTGGTTGAGTAGCATCTTGCTTATCATACACTTCTTGAGCTTTTTCTAAAGCGGCATCGTAAGCTTTTTTCTTAGCGACATCTGTTTCTTTAGCATAAGCTGGTGATTTTTTAACAGCGTCATCTTTGTTCAAATCGATTTCTGCTTTTAAAGCATCTTTCGATACAGGTACAGCAACCTCTTTTCCTGTTAATTCTTTAATTGCTTTTGCTAGATTGTCAATTAAAGTAGCTACTTCTGATGTACCTACTGCATTTTCTGGTTCAGCTGTTGTTTTATCTGCTACTTTTGAAGCTGCATCTTTTGCTGTGTCAAAAGCAGTTTTCTTATCTTGAGATGCTGTATTGTATGTTTCAGATTTCTTAACTTTTTCAGCTTCTGCTACTAATTTTTGTAGAGAATCCATCTTAGAATCTAACTCTTGAGCTCTTGTCACAATAGCATCAATTTCATCTTTATTTCCAGCTTCTTGTAACAAGTCTGTTAACTCCATTTTTTGAGCTTCATTTAAATGAGATAAGTTCTTAATTGTTTCGATTGCTTTGTCTCGAATTACTTTTATTTCAGCATCTTCTATAATTCTATCTAATTGATCTTTTGAGTTAGCAGCATCAATATTTTCTTTATACTGCTGTTTATCTTCTTCCGATAATCCAGGAATTTGATCAATTTTCTGTTTATACTCTTCTTTCAGCTTTTCAGCTTCTTCTTGAGCTTTTTGAGCTTCATTTTGAGATTTTTGTGTCTCAGCTTCTTTTACAATACCTTCAACTCCTGCAACAGTCGACTCCGCATCAATTCTTCTATTATATTCATCTGCAGTTGGTGAAGTTAAACTATTCTTGATCTTTTCAATTTGTTCTTTTGCTTTCGACTTAGCATTCGCTAGGTTTGTGTTATTCGCTTCATTTAAAATATTATCAAGTAAAGTTTTTGTGTATTCTAAGGCTTTGTCGGCTGCACCATCACTGCCATCTGGGTCTGTAATATTTTGGTTATCAACTCTATCACGCAACGCTTTTTTCTCATCTTCGCTTAGATATTTAAGTGCGTCGATTGCTTTTTTTACATCACGTTTTTTTGCTTCTATACCTTTTTCATTTGTTGCATTTCTTGAAATGGCTTCATTTACAACAGCATTTATATCTTCCTGACTTGTTTTGCCATTTAATTTATTCTTGAAAACATCTTTTTCTTTTGGAGAAAGATACGTCAAAGCGTCTATAGCTGCCTTACCTTTTTCTCTAGCCATGTCTATAGCTGTATCGTTTAACACAACCTTTTGTTTGAAAAGATGCTCTTTAGGGATATACGGTTTTGGCGTTGTATCATCCCCTACAATTATTCCTCTACCATAATCATCTGATTTTTTGTTTGTACGCGGCGAGATAAACTTCCCTTTGAACTTTTCTGAAACTCCTTCACCTACACTTTCTATAACATTATTTCTAATAGTCATATTGTTTACATTGTAAAAATTAGTTATAGCTTCCCCAAATTCATTATCTTTGATATTTTCTATATCATCTACTGGATATGGATTATATTTGTAGTTATACCCACTTTTTTCTGCAGCTATCGTCTCTGCTGCATTTGGGTCTTCATAAACAAGAGAAGTTCCTGGAATTACATCTGTTGAATCATCCTTATATGTAATTGTTGCAGTTCCATCACTCGCAATAGAAATACTATCTTTGCCCTCCTTCAAATTATCTACAAATTTATTTTGTCCTTCTGGAAGAGATCCACTAGTATTATCTTGGTTAACTTCCCAAATTTTTTCCTTTATTTTATCTTTTTCTTTTTGTGTTAAACTTGTAGTATTTCCTACACCAAGACGTTCTGGAATTTTAGGCTCAAAAAATTCCTTATCCTTGTATAGTGGTGGAACCTCTACTGTCGAAACCTTGAAATGACTTAGAAATGATAGTCCACGCCCAACTTTAACACCCGCACCAAAATCTAATGTATATTTCCCATTTCTTAGAGTTGGATCAATAACTTTGTATGTCGCTTCAACTGTGACGCTTTCGTGAGCAGCTCTTTCCCAGTCAGAATACATGCTTCGCGTATTATTTCTGAAAGAGTCATAAATACCTTGGGCACTTGGACTTCCATCTATAGAATCCCCAATTCTCCACCAAAACATACCATTAAGGTCTCCACGATAAGTCCAACCACGTTCACCAGTTGCATCGTTGTAACGGTTAGAACTCTTAGGATTCCCAGCATCAAGCTTATCCGACATATCCTTGTCTTGATAACGTGAACCTACAGAGTTAGATCCTGAGACCCAAGGTTTATCACCTGTCCAACTCGTTATTTCCCTACCAGTCGCATTGCTTCCATTATACAAAGTGATTTTCGTAGGTTCCGTCACCCCTACTGGCGTTGTAAACCAAAAATCTGGACGACCACTATATTTCGCTACTCGAGTCCCATTGAAACCACCGTTATATTTATAAGTAACAGTTACATAGGGATTTGTTTTGCTATATTTTGACCAATCAACTTTTATATCTATTTCTTGATCTACGTTTACTCTATCATGAACTGAACTATCTGGCGCAGAAAATGGTGTGTCTCCTTTATTAGAGTACAAAGTAGTAACATTTCCACCCTGTTGATCTCTAAATGTCACCAGTGCCGCATCTACGACATCTGGGGTCGTAGCCGCCCCAACTAAAGATGCCCCTATCAAACACGACGCTGCTCCAAAGCTAAACTTTCTAATCGAAAATTTTTCCACACGCTGCCACATCTGCTTAGAGCGTTTCTGAGTTCTCTTGTATTTCATTCTTTGATCTCCATTTTTTATTTTTATTTCTTCTTATTCAAAAAGCTGATGCACTACAATAAAACTTTATTATAATATATCTACTTTAGGTGATAAGAATATACGTACATTATAGCATAAAATCCCCCCCCGTCCACTTTTAGCCTAATTTTTACTTTAATTAAAATATATAGCTAACTTCTCAAAGTA
>NZ_VMMI01000078.1:0-1697 GCF_013277125.1 Streptococcus sp. 4094
GTTAAATTGTGTCATATGTTGTTTCCTTTCTATTTTGGTTCATACACATCATAGATAGTATGGGGGTCTTTCGTTCTGATAGCTTCATATTGAGCCTTTGTACCAACCCAATATTTCAAGGCTTGCCCACCGTTTTGGTTGATGATGTTTTGGCCGGGCGCTCCGTCACGTCCTCTAGCGCCATCAGCGCCTCGTGCACCAGCTGGACCTGTTGCACCGTCACTGACATTATCAAGACGTGTGCTAGCAGCTGCTTTAATGCCGTTGTGCGTTACAACTATGTAGACCTCAAACCAGCCACCAGAGCGCTGAGTAGCATTCCACTGACCAAATTTACCATTTGCATCAGGCGTTTGATTTCTCAAAACACCCCAGCTATTATTGCCAAAACCACGGTAGTAATAATCAAGAGTATAGCCACTGGTTAACCGTGTCCCGTCATAGTAGACGTCCGCGATCAAATTCAACTGACTAGTCGCACCGTTTCGATAGCTTCCTTCGATACGTACATTGGCATTTAAGCTATGCCCATTTTCCCCTTTTAAGCTTTCTCTCTGACTGGAGGTCAGATTGTCAAATGACGGGCGATTTTCCAAGGCGGAAATCCTAGCCTTGATGGGGATATCATTGTACAACTCCCATTTTTGGGCATAAGTAGACAAGTCTTGGTGGGAGGTCAAGTAGCCTTTCTCTTCCAGCTCCGCTTTTGTAACGAGGGTTTCTGGATTGACTCTCGGTCTACTCTCAAGAGAGTCCAGTCTTTCCTGGACTTCCCTATCCTTTAACTCTGAATCTTCTTTGATCGCCTTGACATCCCTACCAATAGCTGTTGCTAGATTTTCAAGGTTACTCATAGCACTCACGCTTTCGCTGCGTTATAGGTTGCGACCAAATCAACATTGGCAATCTGGTCTACACGTCCGCTGACTTCAGTTACTTTGCCAAGAAGTGCGCCGTTTTCGTCTTGCCCCATGCTCGTGATTTTTTCTGCGATTTCTTTCAACGTATCAAGATTTTCAGGCGTTCCCTCACCCAAGATTTCAGCCTTAACCTCGGATTTAGCACGGGTAATTGCTTGGTTCATGTCAGACGTGCTGACTTTCGTTTTCAGCTCTTCGTTTACCTTTTTGTTATCTTCCCCCACTGCCTGCGCGAATGCTGTTAATTTTGTAGTATCCATTTTGTGTTACACCTTTCCTAAATTGTAATAAAAGAGCAGGTCTGGCAATTCATGACCTGCTGGGCTCTCGCCTACAGTTCTACCTGCAAGCTGTTTTTCGACTTCTTTTGCAATATCCAGCTCTTTTAAAGCATGGACTTCTTCCGTAACCAATTCTTTATCTGAGTCTTCAATTTCAATATAAGTATCTCGATCGCTTGGGAAGATATACCCTCCAACCGAGATTTCTACTCGGTACTTTCCGCTCGGTAGAATACTATCTAAATTAAAATTGACAGAATGGCTAGTGACGGGAGCGGTTGTCTTCCACCTGCGTTGTCCCTTTGTTAGAGTAACAACCGCTTCTTGCCCCTCAAATGAGGTCATAACACGGTAATTCTCGTCTAACAATTCAAATCCAAAAGTAGAAGACAAATCCCCTTGCTTAATAAGGTCGCCACCATCAGTTCGAGCCAAATTGGTTGTATTAACTCTACGTTTGTTACAACCCATTCTGAACCTCTTTCTAATCATCTAC